>NC_004555.1 GCF_000007725.1 Buchnera aphidicola str. Bp (Baizongia pistaciae)
GTGGAAAAATTAATCGAAAGGATAATTTATGCTTCCCGTTGGCTAATGTTCCCAGTATATATTGGATTATCCTTAGGATTTATACTATTAACATTAAAGTTTTTCCAACAAATAATTTTTGTAATTCCAAAGATTTTAATGATGTCGGAATCAGGATTAGTCTTAGTAGTATTATCACTGATAGACATTTCATTAGTAGGAGGTTTATTGGTCATGGTAATGTTTTCTGGATACGAAAATTTTATATCTAAAATGGAAATTAAAACAGACAAGAAAAAACTAGGATGGATGGGTACAATGGACGTTAACTCAATAAAAAATAAGGTAGCTTCATCAATAGTTGCAATCTCTTCTGTTCATTCGCTAAGATTGTTTATGGATGCAGAAAAAATTTCTAACGATCAAATTATGTGGTGTGTTTTAATACATCTTACCTTTGTCATTTCTGCTTTTGGTATGGCTTGTATAGATAAAATGAGCAAAAGAGGTTACTCATAGAACGTGCGTTCTTAAATTAAAAAAATCTAAATATAAAATTAAGATTTCATAAAAAAGTTATTATTATGTTAAATATTAAAACCAAAAAGAAAAATAAAAAAAGGATATATGTTTTTAATAAAAATCCTGAATTTAAATTTAAACATTTAGTTTTTCAAAAAAATAAATTTATATTAAAAATAATTAATGAAATTGACAAAATAGATTTAATGAGAAGTGAAATTTTTAACTCAACTTTACCTATAGACCCTCAAACAGGGAATATATTAGTTAGATTTAGAAAATTAAATAGAAATAGATTGCTTGCTATAAAAGCAATAATTCAAGCAATGTTATATCATTTTAATATTAAAACGAAGAAGGTAACAGCATCTGTTGAACAATTAGCAGATGAATGTGGTTTATCTACTGTGTCTAAAAGTGGAAATAAATCTATCACTCGGGCATCTCGATTGATATCTCAATTTATGGAACCTATGGGATTCATAAAATGTAAGAAAATTAAAACTACCAACAATAAATTCTCAAAAGAAATAATATTAACCCCATTATTTTTTATGATCCTTGTTAAAAACAGTTCTCTTTCCGAGGGAGATACTCATCTAAAACAAGAGTTCAAAATACTAAAGAATAAAAATGTACATATTAATTCTTCTGAAACTTTTGCTAAACAAGAAATCTTAAAAAAAATAATAAATAAATATTCTTTAAACAAATTAAAAAAACTAGGTCCAAAAAAAATAAAGGAAAAAATAAATACAGAATATAAAAATATTAAGAAATAAATATGTAGTAGAGGTAAAAATTTGAAATTCTCTATTTTTAATGATATAAATATGTATATTACATAAAGTATAAAAATTGAAGGTAAAAAATGTTAAAGAGAAAAAACTACGTAAATAATATTTCCCCCCTTTTTACTCCTCCTAAGGGAGATAAAAGAAGACCTGCTTTTATTAATTATGCTTTAGAACAAGCTAAAAAAATAGATGTTGCAAGAAGTGAATTAAATTATATTCTAAAACTCAGAGACCCTAAAACAGGATCTATTATCCCAAGACATAGGCAATTAAATGAACATAGAGCGGCTGCAATGAGAGTTATTGTCCCTGCTATGATATATCACTTTAATATCACTTCAGATTTAGTACAAGCATCTATTGAACAATTAGCAGATGAATGTGGTTTATCTACTGTGTCTAAAAGTGGAAACAAATCTATCACTCGGGCATCTCGATTGATATCTCAATTTATGGAACCTATGGGATTCATAAAATGTAAGAAAAAATGGGATAAAATTCTAGGTTGTTATATGCCTAAAATAATTATGTTAACCCCCTTGTTTTTTGAGTTAATTGGAATTTCAAAAGAAAAATTAAATAATGCTAAAAAACAGCAATTAGGGTGGTTAAATACAAAGTTAATAGAAAGGGGATTAAAACCCTTATCTTTTTCAGATGCGAAGTTAGTAAGTCGGGAGAAACAAATTAATAAAATTTTAGAACTACGAAATAATTTTCATTTATTACAGAGAAAAAAAAGATACGCAAAAAAGCTTTTTAAGTTAGATGAAAAAGATATTAGACAAAAGATTATCAAATATCTAGTGTCTAAATATTCAAGTTCAGAATTAGCTCAAATTAGTTTACAAGAATTTAAAAAACAAGTAAATATAGAATATTTTTATCTTCGAAATTTAGCTAATGAACCTTATTTAATTTCTAGAAGATAATTTTTTTTTTTAATAAATGCATGTTCATTTTGAAATAGATGCTCCATAGGTAATAGATGCAAAATAACGGTTTATATTCTTTTAAAAAAGAAAAAAACATAACTATTACTAAAACTAAAAAATAATCTTTATATTATGGAATTCCAATCTAAAAAAGGATTAAAAATAA